>JAPLFH010000008.1 GCA_026390815.1 Ignavibacteriales bacterium
ATTGTTTTCAAGAAGTTCTCTTAGAATAATTACTTTTTGTTCAGCCGAGTAGTGTTTTCTTTCTCTCATTGTTGGAATCTCCATTTTTTATTTTACAAATATTATAATTTGAAAATTCCTTTTCCACTTGAAGCATTACAGATCAGTCATACTCGAAGAAAATGATTTTAGTACGGTAAACACGTTCAGTAGGTCGGACTCCACCACAGTGGACTGTTCGACCTACATAGTTTTTACCAATTGGATTTACATATTTCTCATTGGATTATTAACTACTCAAATAATATACAACTAACTTAAGAAAGTGTGCAACAACCAAAAAGGGATTCATCGGGAAGGTGATCAACTACTGCAAACAACCGAAAGTGGTGCAATTGAAACTGATGAAGATATTTTAAATATCGGACCAACTTCCGGTGTTGTAGAAATAAAGTTAAAGCAAATTATTCTTGACAAAAAAATTATATCGGAAGCGGTTAAGGGGGATGAAGTTACTTTTGAATGTAGCCAACGGGTTAGACCACATGATATGGTTTATAAGGTAGTTTCAATTACTTCCTAATTAAATAAGAGCACAGATGAAGAAACAACAAAATATTTTTATACAAGAAAAATTGGGGAAAATTTTCTCCTTAAAAAATTCTTGATATCATTGTTTTTTTTTTCGCATATTAATAACGGATTTAAGCAGGTTACTTTTGTAATCTAAGTTTCTTCAATAAGTCAGTTATTTTTTAATAAATATACGTTCTAAATAGTTGTGTTCTATAAATTAATTTTGGGAGGAAGTACATATGACTAGTACAAGCCAAAACAAAAACATACCTGCATTTATCTAAAAAGATAAACGAATAATTTCTATCATCCAGGGGAACCAATGATATCAAATAAAACAAAAATATTATTTTTTCCTTGCCTCGATTCCAAAAGTTAAGAATGAATAACGGAAAGCAATGGTTTTAATGAATGGTCCATAATGACCAGATAAATTTACTAATTAAATTAGCAATTATAATTAAAAGGAGTACGTTATGAGTCTCAAAAATGTTCTAAAATTTTCCTGCTTTGTTTTGGCGATTTTTTTATTAAACGCTAATACCGGGATAGCTCAGAAATTCAAATCTGATACATATGAGTTTAGAGATAACCTGCGTATTAATTCAAAAACTAAGATCGCTGAAATTATGTATTCTACAGATAAAACAATTTATAAAGGAACACCGGAACAAATTGCACGTCAATTTCTTCACGAGAACAAAACTGTTTTTGGTATAGACAATATTTCAGATTTGCAATTGCTTGAAGTAATAGAAAGTCCCGGCGGAAAACATGTTGGTTTCATCCAGACTTATAAAGGAATACCTGTATATGGTTCAGAAACAGTTGTTAGTATAAATGATAAAAACCAGGTAACAACTGTTGCAAACGGTTGTGTTCCATTGAAAGGTTTTAACAATACTTCTGTGAATGTTGGTAAGGAAAAAGCACTGAGTAACGCAAAAATAAAAGCAAAGATTATAGATGATAAACAACTTATTGCTGAACCCAAGCAAAAGCTATATATATACGCGGATTCATTATACAATCTTACTTTAGTTTGGAAAGTAAATATAACCGCTGATTCACCTGTAGGTAGTTGGGATATTCTGATAGACGTAAATACGGGTGATATAGTAAAGTTTGATGATGTTAGAGCATTAGTAAATGGACAAGGGAAAGTTTTTATTCCGGATCCAGTTACATATCTAAACAATACAAACCTTACTGATCAAAATAATACAGATTATACCGCAATTCAAAGCGCATATAGTACAGTAACTCTACCTAATTTATCTGCAGCCGACCAAAATGGTTGGTATTGGATATCCGGGACTTATGCCCGATCTTTTCAAATTTCAGCTCCAAATTATCCACAAGTAAGTAATACAACAGCCTCGTTTTTGCTAGACCGCAGCCAGCCTGGCTTTGAGGAAGTAAATGCCTATTATTTTATTGATGCCCAAAGGCAATACATTGGCTCTTTAGGTTTTTCACCCAAGTGGGATGGACATGATTATATTTATTTTGATGCACACGGAATAGAAGATGATAATTCCGCGTATATTCCAGACTATAAATGGATACTTTTTGGTGATGGCGGTGTTGATGGAGCTGAAGACCATAATACAATAATACATGAATATACACATGCAGTTCATGATGCTCTTATGACAGGAACAGGATTGGGGAATGGAGATGAAAAAACGATAGGCGAAGGTTCTGCTGATTACATGGCAGTTAGTTACAGAAGAACTCTTTCATCATTCCAACCGGATGTATGTTTCCCCTGGGATTTAAATGGAATGCCCGACCAGCGTTATTTAAGTTCTACCGTACAGTATCCTGATAATTGGACAGACTGGTATGCTGGTGGCACAGTTTGGGCTTCTACGCTGATGGATATACAAAACTATGGAGATATTGGGAGAGATGTCGCCCATAAACTATTACTTAAATCATTCAGTTATGCAAACAGTTCTATTATTGCTCCAGATCATGTTTTTTATGTAATGAGAGCTGATCAGGATATATATGGAGAGGCTCATTTAAGTTCTTTGGGAAAAGGTTTTTATAATAGAGGTTTTTTCAATCCTCGAAATAATCCAACACCAGCACACCCAAGCAATTTATTAAATGGAAACATTACATCAAGCACAACCTGGAATGGCATAAAATGGGTAAATGGTTATGTGTATATTAAACCCGGTGTATATGTTAGAAGCTATGCGTTTCTTTTTATTGGTGATAATCAAAGAATTGTTGTTGAAAATGGGGCAACTCTTGAAATTACAGGACCGTTAGTAAAATATTTTAGAGCTGATATACAGGTTAATCCTGGTGGGAATTTGATCTTTTCAAAGAGAGTCGGTGATAATGAATTAACAGAATCGGAATTACCTTCAGAATATAGCCTTCTTGGCAATTATCCCAACCCATTCAATCCAACTACAACAATAAAATATTCACTTCCAAAGGAATCTTCTGTTGAATTAAATATTTATGATATGCTTGGAAGAGAATTAAAAACTTATAATGTCAGTTCACAACAAGCCGGTTATAATGAAATAACCTGGGATGGACGAAACGAGAATGGAGAGTCAGTATCAAGCGGTGTTTATATTTATAAGATAAAATTCAAAACAAGAGGTAATTATAACACAGTTGAAAAATCAGCAAAATTAGTTTTGACTAAATAATCAAAAACCAATAGCGGGATATTTAGCTATCCCGCTTTTGTTATAAATTGGGCAGGTATTATGAAAAAAAAAATCCACTCTAAAATTTTTCTAATTTTTATATTGATAACAATATTTTTATGTAATAGTATTTTTCCACAAATATTGGAAAGGATAATTCCAGTATTTCCTTCGGCTGCCGACACTTTAGGAGAATATGCAAATGTCGTTTTTACAAATAAAGATACTGGATGGATTTATACGACTTTACGATTAATAAAACCTTATGGGGATTGTTATAATAAACTATTTCGAACTACTGATGGAGGCAAAAGCTGGGAGAAAAAAATATTAGAAATAGGTGTTTTTGATATTTATAGAATGTATACTAAAGAACCTGATTTTTTATTCGTAGTATATCATGGTAATAATATTTTAATAACACCAAACGGTGGTAGTAGTTGGGATTCATCAAAGATTGATGAGATGCAAAGCGGTATTAATAAAATACATTTTTTTAACGAGAGAGATGCAATTGCATTCAGTAATAACCGTTGGTTTACATCGGACGGCGGATATTCATGGAAAAAGGGAAATGTTACACAAAAAGAATTTCTATCACCATCAGATGTGTGTTTTGTGAATGATAGTCTCGGATGGATGCTAAGCGGTCACTATTTGATTACTGATGTAGGCATTATAGCCAACACAACAAACGGCGGCAGAACCTGGGCATATCAGGATTCCATAACTAGTTTATTATATGGCGTTGAATTTATTGATTCATTAAAAGGATTTGCAGTTGGTACAAATCGCAGTTTTAGCAATGGTTATATTTATAAAACAAAAGATGGTGGTAAAAACTGGGAAATAGAGAGATATGAAAATGTAGGTCCTTTCTGGGATGTGAGCTTTTTAGATAGTTTATATGGATGGATAAGTGGAACAGGAAGAATACTTAGAACAACAGATGGAGGGGAAACGTGGGAAACACAAGTAGAAGGATATACCGCATCATTTAAGCAGTTAATAATGCTTAAGAAAGATAAGACTGCTTATGTTTTTGGTGATGATTGGAATGGTAAAACGCATACGTTATTAAGAGCAGATTTAAGTAACCTAACTGAAGTAGAAGCTAAAAAGGAAACTAAGCCAAAGGAATTTCTATTATTCAATAATTATCCAAACCCATTTAACCCGACGACAACAATAAGCTACAACTTACCATCAGATGGAAGAGTTACAATTAAAGTTTATGATATGCTTGGAAGAGAAGTAAAAACGTTGGTTAATGATTATAAAAATGCAGGCAGCTATTCAGTTGTTTGGAATAGTAAGGATATTTATGACAATGAAGTTTCTTCAGGAATATATTTCTATAATATCAGGTTCAAGGATCAGTCATACTCGAAGAAAATGATTTTAGTACGATAAACACGTTCAGTAGGTCGAACACCACCACGGTGGACTGTTCGACCTACAGCTATTTAGCTACTTACAGGAAAGGATTCCCGCCAACCTGGGGACAATAACAATATCCATTCACTTCCGTTTTATAAGAAAATCCAAATAAAAAATCTCTCTGAATAATATTTTCAAAATCTTTTAGGAAATTTTCCTAAAACTATCATAAATTGCAGACAAAATTTTATTCCTCAAACTAAGGGAGAAATTAATGCTGAATTATGTGTGGCTCGGACTTATTGTTTTGGGAATTGGTGTTGCTTTATCGGTAGATGTTATTGATAAAAGCGAAAACAAATATCAAAACAAAACTCCCATTCCGGTTATGGTTCAATTTAACCAACCTTTTAACCAGGATTCTTCAAAAACGTTTGATGTAAAAATAAAAGTCGGAGCAAAGACTTTTAATTCATACTATCAGGCAAATTTAAAAAATGATTTTGAACAGCCAGCCAGGTTAACCTTCGACAAAATTAAAAAAAGTATAACTCTCTTTTTAAAAGTAAATGATAATACTCCGGCAATCTGGAAACAGATGGCAAAAGTTACTGGAAAGGAGGATGATCTTAACGGCACATTCTTGGTAAATAATTTTCTTTCTCCAACCGATGTTGAAGGTAAAATTATTTTGGAAGAAATATCATTTGCAAAAATGCGGGAAGTTACAAACTCCGCTCTGGAATATGCCGGCACCGCTGTAAACATTGCGCTCGGATTAATTGGTATAATGGCATTGTGGCTTGGAATTATGAAGATAGCAGAAGAAGCTGGCTTAATTAAAATTATGGCGAATGCACTAAAACCAATAACCAGATTTTTATTTCCGGATGTGCCATCAGATCACCCGGCAGTTGGCGCAATGATAATGAATATCTCTGCAAATATGCTTGGGCTTTCTAATGCAGCTACTCCTTTTGGATTGAAAGCCATGGAGGAATTAGATAAAATAAATCCAGAAAAAGGAACTGCAACAAATGCAATGTGCACATTCCTGGCAATAAATACCGCTGGATTAACTTTTATTCCAGCCTCGGCAATTGCAATTAGAGCCTCGATGGGAAGCTCTGATCCAGCAATTATAATTGGTACATCTATTTTTGGAGCAACCTGCGCAACAATAGTTGGAGTAACATCCGCAAAAATTTTAGAGAAATTTCCGATTAAGAAAAGTGAATTTGGGAATTGGGTTAAATCAAATTTGCGTCCGTTAGCTTTTTTGCTTGTAGCCATTGCTTTAATTTCTGGTCTGATTGCTACCGGAGTTGGAGCCTTAATTGGTTCGGCGTTAAGTTTTATTAATCCTGATCTTTTCAAAAATATTATTCAGGTCGTTTCTGCTTTAGCTATACCATTAATAATTTTCACATTTGTAACCTACGGTATTTTTAAGAAGGTTAAAATTTATGAGAAGTTTATCGAAGGTGCCAAAGAAGGATTTAATGTTGCTATAAGAATTATTCCTTACTTAGTTGCAATGCTTGTGGCAATAGGAATTTTTAGAGCTGGCGGAGCAATGGATTTTTTGATACTTCTACTTCGTCCGGCTACAGATTTAATTGGAATGCCTGCCGAAGCGCTTCCAATGGCTTTAATGCGCCCATTATCCGGTAGCGGATCACTTGGAATTATGGCAGAGATAATGAAAGTTCATGGGACTGATTCTTTTATCGGAATACTTGTATCAACATTTTTTGGTAGTTCTGAAACCACATTTTATGTGTTAGCAGTTTATTTTGGTTCTGTAAGTGTTGTTAGAACGCGTCACGCATTGGCTGCAGGTTTATTGGCGGATATAGCCGGAGCACTTGGTGCCTTGTTTATCGTGAAAATGTTGTTTGGATAAAATAGGTTTGTAAATGAAAGTTTTTATTACCCGGAAAATTCCTGATATAGCAGTTGAATTATTAATACAAAATGGAATTGATGTAGTTGTTTATGGAAAAGATAAACCAATTTCTAAAAATGAATTAATTAAATATTCCAAAGATGCTGATGGTATTATTGCATTGCTAACAGATAATTTTGATGCAACAGTAATTAATGAACTTAAGAATTGTAAAATAATTGCTAACTATGCTGTTGGGTACAACAACATTGATTTAATATCAGCTAAAAGGAAAAATATAATAATTACAAATACACCGGATATTCTTACAGATGCCACGGCTGATTTAACGATTGCACTGGTTTTATGTTGTGCAAGAAACATCATCGCAGGGCATCAGTTTGTTAGTAAAAATAATTTTACTGGTTGGAAACCGGAGTTGTTGCTGGGTGTTGAATTAAAAGGAAAAACATTTGGGATTATTGGCGCTGGTAGAATTGGGACTGCAGTGGCAATCCGGGCTAAAGCATTTGGAACCAACATTGTTTATTTCAGTAAAACCCAAAATCTGGGGTTGGAAAAATCATCCGGGGCAAAAAAAGTTTCTTTAACTCAACTTCTTAAAAATTCAGATATCATTTCTGTTCACTTACCGCTTACCAAAGAAACATATCATCTTTTAGATAAAGAAAAATTAAATCTAATGAAGGAAAAAGTTATTTTTATTAATACAGCACGAGGTGAAATTGCAGATGAAAAGGAATTGATAAATATGTTAAAAGCTGGAAAAATCTTTTCTGCTGGCTTTGATGTTTATGAAAATGAGCCGGAACTGAACAAAGAATTATTTAAACTTCCAAATGTTGTTTTACTTCCGCATTTAGGAAGTGCAACATTCGAAGCGAGAAGTGGAATGGCAAAACTGGCAGCAATGAATATCATCAACGTATTAAAAGGCAAGAAACCGGTTACGATTGTGGATTGATGATTGCGGATTTCAGAGTAATGATTATGGACTGAAGATTAAATCTGGGATTTTGCAAACCATTGGATGGAGTCGTCATTATCTGATTGTATATTTGGACTGTAAATGAATTGATTAACGGCTAAACTACACTTGAAATAAATTGGTTATTGGTTTCTTTAATGAGTCTGCTTTATTGAGTCGTTTGGTATAGAGGTATAAAGTGCAAAGTGTGGAAATATACCTTATCCCATTATATCTATTTAAGGAAAACTATTTTCCATTTAGTATATCTATTGACTAATGACCTACTGATAATTAACTTGCAATAGTAAAAACATATTTTTTCAATCAACTAAAGTATAATATGAGAATAGGCATACCAAAAGAAACCAGGTTGGAAGAGAAAAGAGTTGCTCTGGCACCTGCTGGAGTAGATTCACTTATCACTAATGGACATAGTGTTTTTATTGAAGCCGGTGCAGGTGCTGGTTGCCATTTTACTGATGAAGAATACAGAAAAGTTGGGGCTAATGTTGTTTACCGTGCAGAAGAAGTTTATCAACGGGCTGAGGTTATTACCAAAATTGCCCCACTTTCTGAAAATGAAACAGAGCTTTTGCAGGAAGAGCAAACAATTTTTGCATTCCATCATTTGGAAATTTCTAAAAAGAAAGTTCTTGATAGCTTACTTGCAAAAAAAATAACTTCAATTAGTTATGAACTTATTGAAGCTGATGGAAACTTAAATGTGCTGCAAACTATGAGTGAAATAGCCGGACAGGTTGCAGTTGAAATTGGCGAAAGATATTTACAAGCTGGACTTAATGTTAGCCGGGGAATATTGATGGGAGGAATTACTGGGGTAGCTCCGTCAGCGGTTGTAATTTTGGGTGCAGGTGTAGTTGGAAGAAATGCCGCACGTTCTGCTCTTGGAAGAGGTGCACAAGTTATCATTCTGGATAAAGATGTGAACAGATTAAAAAATATTGATTTCCTGTTTAACAAAAGAGTTACAACTGTTGTTGCAAATCCTTACACGGTGGCAAGAGGTGCAAAGTTTGCGGATGTTCTAATCGGCGCAGTTCTTATTAAAGGAGAAAAATCCCCACACGTTGTTACTGAAGAAATGGTAAAGTCGATGAAGAAAGGAGCGGTTATAGTTGATGTATCTATCGATCAGGGTGGATGTATTGCAACCAGTCATCCAACTTCTATTTCTGATCCAATATTTATTCAGCATGATGTAATTCATTATTGCGTTCCTAACTTACCAGCCTTAGTTCCAAGAACTGCAAGCTTTGGGTTAACAAATGCCTCAATCGAATATTTAATTAATATTGCTGATAATGGATTAGGTAATGCGCTTTTAAGTGATGCCGGGTTAGCTAAAGGTGTTTGTACCTTTAACGGTTTTTGTTCTAACGAACATATTGCAGAAATTTTTAATTTTGAATATAGAAGACTCCATATTTTTTCAACTAACTAAAAACGAGTGCAAGCATGATAATTGAAGGTGTTGGAGTGAATAAACCAAGAGGCGCTGCCTGGGTTAAAAATTATATGTCCAAGGTGGTATCTTCCGATGAAGCAGTTAAAGTAATAAAATCATATGATAATATTGTAGTACAACCTGGTTGCGCTGTTCCAATGGAATTGGTTAGAGCTATGGTTAGGAGAAAAGATGAGTTAGCAAATGTAAACCTCTATCATATCTTAACGGTTGGACCGCTTCCGTATACAGATCCTGGTATGGAAAAACATTTTAGACACACTGCATTTTTTATCGGAGGAAATACAAGAAAAGCTATAAATGAAGGGCGGGCTGATTTTGTTCCAATCTTTCTTTCTGAAGTTCCATTATTGTTTAAGAATGGAATCATTAAATCGGATGTTGCATTAATTAATGTATCTCCACCGGATGAACATGGTTTTTGCAGTTACGGTGTTGATGTTGGAACAATTAAAACACCAGCAGAAAAATCTAAAGTAATTATCGCTCAGATCAACAAGAATATGCCGCGCACATTGGGTGATAGTTTTATCCACGTAAGCAAAATAAAACATATTGTAGAGTACGATGAAGCAATTCAGGAACTTGCCCAGGTTGATCCTGATCTTACTGAAGAAACAAAAGATATTTTTAATAAAATTGGCAGCCACATTGCGGACCTGATTGAGGATGGTTCTACTTTGCAAATGGGTATTGGTGCTATTCCGGATGCGGTTCTTCAATTCCTAAAACACAAAAAGGATCTGGGGATACACACTGAAATGTTTTCTGATGGAATTGTTGAACTTATAGAAGATGGTATTGTAAATAATGAAAAGAAAACACTTCATCCCGGTAAAATTGTTGCAGGATTTATTTTAGGTACAAAAAAAAGCTACAATTTTATAGACAATAATCCTATTGCAGAATTCCATCCACAGGAATATGTAAACGATCCTTTTATTATTGCTAAAAACAACAAAATGGTTGCAATTAATTCTGCAATTGAAGTGGACCTAACGGGACAAGTTTGTGCAGATTCAATTGGAACGAAGTTTTATAGCGGGATTGGCGGTCAGGTAGATTTTGTTCGCGGAGCCGCACATTCTGATGGAGGTAAACCAATTATTGCGCTCCCATCAACTACAAAAGATTTTAAAATTTCACGCATCGTTACAACCTTAAAACCAGGGGCTGGGGTGGTTACATCGCGCGGCGATGTTCATTATGTAGTTACCGAATATGGGGTAGCTCATCTTTATGGAAAATCTGTCCGTGAAAGAGCCAAAGCATTAATTAATATTTCTCATCCAGCTTTTAAAGATGGGTTAACTGAATTTGCAAAAGCCAATTATAAAATCTGACAAATATCCGTGTAATTTAATGAGTAGAAAAAAAATGGTTGCCGGATTCTATAACCTGGTTATTGAATACCCAAAACTGGCGAAGCTAAACTGGTCTGAATTCGACAAGAAAAAAAGGGGAATTCCATTTTCGATTATAACCTAAAGTATGTATTTTCATTTTTCAATTTCTGGGTTGTAGAATTTATTTAATTTTAATACAGCCCAAGTAGAATGGATTAAAATGGTTGCAGTTATTGGTGATGTACACGGTTGTTATTTTACTCTGGAAACACTGTACACTAAAGTTGTTACAAAATACAATAACATCCCGGTATTATCTGTAGGTGATTTGGTTGACCGCGGAAATTATAGCTTTGAAGTTGTTAATTTTTTTATTGATAATGTAATTAGATTTACTCCTGGCAATCACGATTATATGTTTTACGATTTTTTTAAGAAACCAGAAAGTTTATTTGCACGGGCTTGGATTTACAATGGAAACGAAGCTACTATGCGTTCATATTCTAGCAAGGTTGATATGATTTCTTCGCATTTAAATTTTATTCGTTCTGCTCCATTATTTTACGATTTGCCGGATTGTTTTATTTCTCATGCAGGTATAGCAGATAAATACAAATCAAAACTTCCGAAAAATTTTCGGGAAGATTTGCGATCTGTTGCACCCTTAATCGAATCTATTTGGGAAGAAGAGGATGGTATTTTATGGTCCAGACAAAAACTGCTAAACATGGGAAAACTGCAACTGGTTGGTCATTCCAAACAGTCAGAGGTTCGCATCGATACAAGAGCTAACGCTGTGTATATTGATACAGGTGCCTGTGCAGGTAATAAACTAAGTTGTGCAATTGTAGAGAATAACAAAATTGTTGAAGTAATTTCTGAAAAAACAAATGCCAAAGATATCGCCAGGTAATTATGGTGTAGTTCACTTTTTATGAAGCAAAAATTTTTCCCTAAAATAAATTTGAATTTATAGTTGAAAATAAATAGATTTTCAAACAAAAAAGGAGAGTTTTAGCGAATTAAATTTACAATACGTTTTTTTAAACTTCTTTAGGTAGATAGAATAAAAACATATTTAATGAAAGCTCTCCATGAGAGTATTAAAGTAGCTGTATTTATCGTTTGCGTAACTTACGGTTTACTTTCCGTCGGATTCACTTCTCAACCATCTCAGGTCGATGATTCCACTTTTTTTAATATATACTTTGCTTATTTAAATTCTTATTCGGATTCTAATCCGATAAAAATTCTTTCCGAACAAAATTCAAATGAAATTTCTGAATTACTACAAGCCAGTGAAAAAGGTTCTAATGTAAACCCAATTCCTCAAGACAATTCAGTTGATCTGCTAAATGGTAAATTTAATCAATCACTTGGCAAACCTGATTCATTGGAAACTCCCAGGAAGCGTGATGCGGATACTTTATCTCCTGCTGATACTTCAATTAAATTATCAGATAGTTTAATAGCTAAAAGTAAGATTGACACAACTCTAAAACCTAAAACACTTTTTTTGGATTCTACAGCCAGAATGGAGCAATTCCGTTACCATAGAAAGGATAATGTTTACACTGACTTTACTCCACCAAAACGATCTAAGTTTTTCGCCTATCCTTCTTCCTCACAATCTACAAGAACTGTAACTTTAGACTCAACCGGAAATTTTGTTGAAATAAAAGAAAAAATTGCCGGGCAAGAAACAAAAGTTTTGTTAAGAATTCCACTTGATGAATATATTAATCTTAGATTAAAAGCCAACAACAGAAATATTTGGGAAGACATTGCTTATAAATATGAACTAAAAGCTGCCAATAAAGATTTAAGTCAGCTATTAACCGATATAACTAACATTGATATACCACTCCCCAGTGTTGGATTCCTTAGCATTTTTGGTCCACCGGTAATTAATTTAAGAATTGGTGGAGCCGTAGATATTCATGGTGCATGGCGTAGTGAAAAGACGGAAGGTGTTACTGCCTCATTACTCGGCAATACAAGGAACGAACCGGACTTTAAACAGCAGGTGCAAATAAATGTTAACGGAACAATTGGAGATAAATTAACGATTGGCGCTGATTGGAATACGGAAAGAACATTTGAGTATGAGAATCAACTTAAGCTTAAGTATAAAGGTTATGCAGATGAAATTGTTCAAAGTGTAGAGGCTGGAAATGTTTCTCTTCAAACTTCACCCCTTGTTGGCGGAGGTGAAGCATTGTTCGGTATTAAAGCTCAATTCCAAATGGGACCTTTGAATTTAACTGCGTTAGCTTCCCAGAAAAAAGGAGAAGTAAAAGAAGTTTCAATTAGCGGCGGTTCTACTTCGCAGGACTTTCAAATACATGCATACCAATATTCTAAAAATCATTATTTCCTAGACTATAGTTATGCTGATACTTCATTGGGAAAAGATTACTTCAGACGTTATTATGCTAATGCAACTCCGGAAATTGTACCAGAGGTACGAGTAAAAGATATTGAAGTGTGGAAAACAAAAACAGGACAAAGAGATAATGGAACAGAAAGGCAAGCAAATGCTTATTTAAATTTACCCTCTGTTACCAAAACAAATCTTGTGTACGATGAAAAATATCGAAAAGATTCCACTGCTGCTGGTTTAATTGAAAATGGAAGATTTGTTAAGTTAAGCCAGGGGATTGATTACGAATTACATCCAGAGACAGGCTATATAACATTAAAAACACAGGTGCAGGAAAATGATGTAATTGCTGTAGCCTACCGAACTGAAGGACCGAATACTAACAGTAATGAAGATGATTTGTTTTATGGTGAATTGGTTGGAAATGAAATTGCAGCGGACACAACAAAAAAATTAGTTCTTAAATTAGTAAAACCATCAAACCTGCAGCCACAATATGCAGAAGCCTGGGCTTTGCAATTGAAAAATATTTATCCAATTGGTGGGCGCAGTGTAAACCAGGAAGGTTTTGTGCTTGATATTGTTTACAATGAACCTACTGGCGATCCGGTCAATCAAAAAAATGGAAAACCATTGCTTAATGCCTTTGGTCTCGATCTGGTTAGCGATGGTAATGTTGCAGGTCCAGATAGCAAATTCGACTTTTTACCAAACAGGACAATTTTTGTTGAAACAGGAGAAATTATTTTTCCGGTTCTTCAACCGTTCGGTGCGCAATTCCCAAAAAATCTTACAGATTCTTTACGTTATGATGCAGTCTACAGTATGACAACAACTTTTGCGCAGAGAGAGGGTACAAAAGATAGATTTTTAATTACAGGAAAATATTCTGCTGCTTCATCATCCACTTTTAATCTTGGTTTTACAGGAATTGTAGAAAATTCTGTTAAAGTCCGGTTAGGTGGATTAGACTTAAAAGAAGGAACCGACTTTGTTGTTGATTATAATGTTGGGCAGGTGACAGTTAAAAATCCTGCCGCACTTGTACCTGGCGCCGATCTTAAAATTTCTTACGAACAAAATGATCTTTTCCAGCTTGCCTCTAAAACACTAATTGGTTTGCGCGGTGAGTTTAATTTTTCGCAAAAGACGATTCTCGGTTTTTCTGCATTGAATTTAAATCAACAAACTCTAAGTGATAAAGTAAGAATTGGTGAAGAACCTTTGAACAATTCAATATATGGTCTTGATTTCAAGACAGCAGTCGATTTACCATTTATCACAAAAGGAATTAGTTACCTAATACCAACAAGAACGATGTCTTCATTTTCTGTTCAGGGAGAATTTGCCTACATAAATCCAGACCCTAATACAAAGAAAAGTACAATTTCCGGCGATCTGGGAAAGAGCATTGCTTACATTGATGATTTTGAAGGCACCAAAAAAACAATTCCAATTGGATTATCTTATACTGCCTGGCATGAACCAAGCGTTCCAAATAGTTTACCATTTATAAAAGATTCAGCAAAATCTGTCCAAATGTTTTATAAAGGAAAAAGCTGGTGGTACACAAGAATTCCATCTGATGTGAGCGTGCAATCAATATGGGGCAAAAGAAAACAGGTAGCTAAAGGTGATGAATTAGTTACGGTACTTGATTATGTCTTCGATCCAAAACAAAAAGGAACATATAATTATAAACCAAGATTAGAAGATCCTCAGAAATCGTGGGGCGGAATAATGAAAATATTATCCTCCACAGCAAACAACCTTGTTGAAGAAAATATTGAGTTCATTGAATTTTGGCTTAACCTAAGTGCAAGTAGTTTAAATAAACCATTACACGGTGCGCCATCAACTGCAAAATTATATTTAGATCTTGGAAAAATTTCTGAAGATGCAATTCCAAACGGTAAGCTTGATACTGAAGATAAAAATGAAAATGACTTGATTGATAATGGAGAAGATACCGGTTTAGACGGCTTATTTGATCCGCAGGAAAATGAAAAGTATAATACTACTGAAGCGGACCCAAGTGGAGACAATTACTCATTAGCGTTATCTGGTGATAATACAGACTATTCGCATATCAATGGAACTGAAGGAAATGCTATATCAATTGATGCAGGAAGATTTCCGGATACAGAAGATTTAAACCGCAATTTAACATTAGATCAGCTTGATAGTTATTTCAGGTACGAAATTCCTCTCGATACAAGCAAAGTTACTAATCCATATATTACTGGTGGTGGTGGCGGAACTAACGCAAACTGGTTCCAATTCAGAATTCCGCTTAAAGATTTTAAAACCAAAATTGGCGATCCAAGTTTTTCTATCATCGAGTATATTCGTCTTTGGGTTGATGGTGTAAGTGAACCGGTTCATATTCGTTTAGCTGAATTTAACCTTGCGGGTAACCAGTGGCAAAAAGTTGTTCCTCAAAATATTCCTGAAGATTCCGTACTAACTCTGTCCGTTGCTAACTATGAAGATAATTATCCAACTTATTATTTACCACCTGGCGTAGCACAGGAAAGAGACAGAAGTAAACCGGATGAACAGGTATTTAGAAATGAACAATCATTGTCGTTAATTCTAAATGATCTGAAAGATGGAGATGAAAGACAAGTTGTTAAATATCTTAGACCAATGGATCTTTTCAATTATAAGGAAATGAAACTTTTTATCCATGGTGATGAAAGAGGTGGTTACAATATTTCTGATTATGTTAATAAGGATTCGTTAGCCGCAGAAACATATTTTAGATTTGGCTCAGATACATCAAACTATTATGAATACCGTCTTCCGGTTCAAAAAGGATGGCAGGATTTAAGCATTAAGTTTGATGAACTTACTACGCTAAAACAGCTTAGAGATACAAGCAAGAATAAAGAACCACAGTTGGAAGTTCCTGGAATGCCCGGACACTATTACAGAATTAAGGGAAGTCCGGCTTTAACAAAAATATCTTTCTTTATGGCTGGAGTACTAAATCCCAAAGGCAAAGGAATAATTGGACCTATATCCGGTGATGTTTGGGTGAATGAACTAAGAGTAATTGGTGCCGATGATCAATCTGGTTGGGCGTATAGCGCATCCGCTAAATTTAATATTGGTGATATTGCAACAGTTAATTTTAATACAAGTCAAACAAATCCTAACTTTCATAAATTGTCAGATAGATTTGGTAACCGGTTGGATTCGCGCAGTTGGGGAGTAAATGTAGACCTGGATATTTTAAAACTTTTGCCATTTAACCTGCCTGGCAGCAATCTTAAAATTAATTATGCAAGAACTGAACAGCTTTCCAAACCAATATATCAACCTGGTACTGATGTAAAAGTTGCTAAAGCTGCTGAACAATTAACAAGAAATGGAGTTTCGGCAGATAGCGTTGCTTCTTTTATTGAATCAACCAGATCAATAAATACTTCAGAAACTTGGACACTTGCAGGGATCAAATTAAAAATCCCATCGCAGTTTTGGCTGGCAAAAGATTTCTTCAATAATTTGCAGTGGGGATTTAACTATAATAAAACTTTCGGAAGAAGTCCCACAATTATTATGTCTAATAGTTGGCAGTGGAGTGCAAATATGGGTTACCAGCTAAATCTTAGCCAGAATAATTTTTTCTATCCTGCCAACATTCCCGTATTTGGAACTGTAGTTGAAATATTTTCTGATTACCGAAATGTAAAATTTTATTTTACACCGCAATCATTTACCTGGAATATGACTGCTTCCAGAAATTATAATTTTAGTTTACAGCGTGGAATTAATACTAAACCTGCATATGCACGCGATTTTAAATCTACACGAAACTTTTCATTACAATGGAAACTTTCTGAAGGTGGCTTCTTTAATTTAGGCATTAATTATAGTTTCGATTTTTCTTCATCTCTTGCCCATCTTTTAACTATTACTGATCCAAATAGTCCCGAAATCCAAATAGGCAGACCAGAAGGTCAAATATGGAAAGATATATTTAGTAAGGAATTCTTTGGAAGAGATTTTCAGTTCCAGCAGAATTTTGATCTTCGTTCAACTCCAAAGCTTCCTTCGCTTTGGGATATAAATAAATTCTTTACATTAACATGGGGTTATGGTGCTTCTTACTCGTGGCAAAATAATTTTCAGCAGTTAGAGCTTGGAAGAGCTGCAGGATTTAACAATAAAGTTAATGCTTCAATTCAATTAAAATTAAAATCCTTAGTTGCCCCATTGTTCAAAGAAGAAGAGAAAAAAGTTGCACCACCTGTAAAACAACCAACTACAAGAACAAGAGAAAAAACTCCGACTGGTGAAAACAGGGTAAGGCAGGAAAGAGGTCAACGGCAGCCAGATCAGGGATTAAAACAAGATGTAAATATAAATGCTGATTCACTTGGAAAGTTAAAGGATAAAATTATTCCAGATTCTCTCAATAAAATTAATGGCGGGGTTATAGCTGATTCGATTGCAAAAATAAAAACTGGAGTTAAGACTGATTCCCTTGCGAAAATTAAGAGCGGTATTAAACCGGATTCTTTAGCAAAAGTAAACACAAAGATTATAGATTCTCTTGCTGTTACTAAAACTCCAATAGATTCGTCAGAACTTGTTCCTTCAGAATCTCCTATTAAAATTGGTTTGCAGGCATTTAAATCCGCAATACGTTATTTGTTTTTCGATTATGAAACTATCCAGATTAATTTTTCCAACGATAACTCAGTACAAAAATCTGGAATTCAAGGAACCGGATCTGGAATTGCAAACTTCTTTGGATATAATCAGAAAAATAGAAATGGTCCTTCCAGAGCCTTTATGCTTGGTTTTTCTAATGACGTTGGTGCGCGGGCACCAAACGGTAATTTATCGGATAATCTTTCTCAGCGAAACAATATTGATTTCAGAACTTCACGTCCACTGTGGGAAGGTGCTAATATTGAATTAAAGTGGAAAGTTAATTGGCAGGTAAGCAAAGCTACAACAATAAAAACCGATACTTTTGGCGTTGCTTCTATTTCAAGCATTAATTCAACAGGAAGTATATCAAGATCGTTTGTTTCATTTCCTCCTATTCTTTTCTTTAAAAGTGGAATTAAGAAGGTGAACGAACTTTATAATCCGGAATCAGATAATCTTTCTGACGCATTTGTATCCGGCTTCGAAACTTTTCCAATTGTATCCAAGCTTCCGTTTCTAAAAGAATTTATGAAATATATACCAAGACCAAATTGGAGTTTTACCTGGGATGGACTTGAGAAGTATACTGTTTTTAAATCGTGGGCAAAGAAAGTTTCTTTAACTCATGCATATTCATCAGATTATTCAGAAGGCTGGAAAATCGATCCTGATGGCAGACAAGTTGTTCAAACACAAAAAGTTAGTTATGGTTTTGCTCCATTGATTGGCCTGAATTTAACTTTTAATTCTTTATGGAATGGTAACCTGACCGGCAATATTAAATATGGAACTAAGACCGGTTATGATCTTGGAGCGTCAACAAGGAATATAACTGAGTCATTCTCTAAAGATATTGGCATTTCTGCAAGTTATTCAAAAACTGGATTTGAAGTTCCATTGTTTGGTGTATCATTAAAGAACGATATTGAAATTTCTTTTTCATATACAACAAGTACAAATTCAGTTGTAGTTTATAATATGAGTCAGTTTACAGAAGCAGGAACACCACAGGATGGAACCTTACGAACAACCATTGAACCAAGAATTAAATACGTAATAAGTGCAAAGGTCACTCTATCAGTATTCTATAAAAATTCTTCTGTAAAACCACAGGGAGCAGCAAGAATAACCCCCTCTTCAACTAATGAAGCTGGTTTAGATGTTCATATATCGATTCAATAATTTGGGAATTAACAAAATAAAAACATATAATGATAAAAACATTCAAATGAGCAGAGGTAAATTATAGTTCAAATTATACGACCTGAATATTTCATTAACAAAATATGGAGGTCTGTAATGTTTAAATCATTATTCCTTTCAGTTTTCTTTTTATCTCTTTTTGTGAGCCACTATGCTCAGAATAAATTTGCAATTGAAGCTAACGCTGGTTTTCTTTCTCCATTCGATTCTCAAAAAGGATTACTCGGGAGTGTTAAAGTTTTATACAAAACCTCTGATGATTTTAATCTTTATGTTTATTCTGGATATGGATTTTGGGACAAAAATCACGTAAGATATTATGATGAAGGAAATAAACTTCATTTTGAAAGTGACGAAAATGAACATCAGCTAATACCTTTTTATGCTGGAAGCAGGTATTACTTCAATCGGAATAAATATCTTGATGCTTTTATTGAATCGGAAATTGGAATGAATATTTTAAAATTTAATAGTTTTGATTTTACAACACAGATAGATCCGGAAAATGGCAAGGCAATCTTGGTGAAAGATAATAATTCTAAAAAAGCTAATAACGAATTCCTGGTTGGGCTTGGGTTTGGAATTGGATTTAACCATCAATTAAATAGTGCAGCAAATTTAACTTTAGCAATTAAATTAAATACAATGGGCAATAATTCTTATAGATCATTATTTAGCTCAACTACCACACATTTTAGCTTTTTGGCAGGTTTTCAATTTATGATTTAGTATTTTTAAGTTGTTAACTAAAATAATCTATTAAAATTATTTTGATTTTTTCAAATGATTAGCACAAAATTTTTATTAATGAATTTAAACTTAAGCTGGGAAAAATGAAAAAAGGTAAAATTCTTTGGGTTGATGATGAAATAGAATTACTCCGCTCACACATATTCTTTTTAACTGAGAAAGGTTACGAAGTTGAAACAGTAACAAATGGCGAAGACGCAATATCGGAAGTGAAGGATAAAAATTTCGATTTGATTTTTCTTGATGAAATGATGGCTGGAATTGGCGGACTTCAAACTTTGGCTGAGATAAAAGAAATAAAGCCGAACATCCCGGTAATAATGATTACCAAGAATGAAGCGGAATCTTTGATGTATGATGCAATTGGCAGTAAAATTACAGATTACTTGATTAAGCCCGTTCATCCAAGCCAGGTACTGCTTGTTTGTAAAAAAGTTTTGGAAGGAAAGAAAATTTCCGGTGAATATGTAGCTAAGGATTATCTTCAGGACTTCAACGAAATTTCCCGCGCAGTAATGATGGGACCTGATTTTGACGAATGGATAGAGATTTATTTAAAGTTGGTTAATTGGGATCTGGAGTTGGATGTTCATCCCGAAGTCGATTTGCGCCAAACGCTTACAGATCAAAAGAAAGAATGCAACCAGGAGTTTAGTAAGTATGTGGAGAAAAATTATTTGAAATGGATCAGCTCTGAAAAGAGTATTGATATTCCACCGCTTACAACATCAGTTGTTAGCGATCATCTCCTTAAACATTTAAAAGATGAAAAGCAGGTAGTTTTCTTTTTTGTCCTGGATTGCCTGCGTCTCGATCAATGGCTTGTAATGGAAAAACATTTAATCGATCTTTTTAACATTGATAAAAGTTATTATTATGCAATTCTTCCAACAGCAACTCCTTATGCAAGGAATGCTTTGTTCGCCGGATTGTATCCATCAGAAATTGAAAAACAATATCCTACTCTTTGGCAGGGTGGCGATGATGACGAACGAAGCCAAAATAAATACGAAAAAGAATTACTTCAGCTTTTACTTGATAGAAGAAAAATTAAACTAAGAAATGATTTAAAGTATATTAAAATTATTGATCCGGAAGTCGGCAGAAATTTCGAACAGAATATTCTTTCATATCAGAATACTCAGCTTACCGCTGTTGTTGTAAATTTTCTGGATATGATTGCACACGGCAGATCAGATTCGGACATCCTTAAAGAAATTGCACCGGACGAACCTGCTTATCGTTCGCTTACAAATAGTTGGTTTATGCATTCATCTTTACTTTCTACATTCCGAACCATTGCTCGAATAAAAAACGCAAAAGTAGTTATAACTACAGACCACGGCAGCATAAGAACTCTACGCGGTGCAAAAGTTCTTGGCGATAGGGAAGCATCTACAAACCTTCGGTTTAAATTTGGTAGAAATTTAAAGGTGGATGAAAAACATGCAATTTATATTACAAATCCAACCGAATATAAATTACCGAAAAGAGGAGTTACAATAAATTACATCATTGCAAAGGAAGATTATTATTTTGTTTACCCGACTGATTACCACAAATATTTAAGTTATTATAAAGATACATTTCAGCACGGAGGAATTTCTCTGGAGGAAATGATTTTGCCAATTATTACAATGGAGAGCAAAGGTTAAGGTGCATCTTCCTTATTCAAAAACTGTTTATTCAGAAGAAGAAACAATTTCACTTGCAGCTAAGTTTTCTCTTCTGCTAAAACCGGGGAATGTTGTAGCCTTAAATGGAAACCTTGGTGCAGGTAAAACTTTTTTCATCAAGCATCTTTTAAAAGAATTTGGGATTGAAGGAGTTAGCAGTCCTACTTTTGCAATTGTAAATCAGTTTGTAGGAATAATAAAAGTAAATCATTTTGATTTTTACCGTATAAACAGAATAAATGAACTGTATGATATTGGCTTTGAAGATTATTTGAATATGGATGACTCGGTAACAATGATTGAATGGGCGAATTTGGTTCCAGAAATATTACCTAAACGATTAATTGAAATTAACATAGAAATTTTAGGTGATACAGAAAGAAAATTTACAATTAAAAAAATGGAATGATGAATAAATCCTTTCATCAGAATAAAAATAAATGACAGAAAAGTTTGTAAAACCAATTTTATCCATTGAAACTTCCGGCGAAATCTGTGGAGCTTCGGTTTTTTTTGATGAGAAAAAATCCTTTGAATTGAATATCCACGAAAAGAATATTCATTCCGAAAAATTGCTTGAAGTTGTTGATAATGTTTTAACGATAAGCCAAACTAAGTTAAATGAAGTTGCTGCAATTGCTGTTTCAGCAGGTCCAGGATCATTCACTGGTTTACGGATTGGATTTTCCGCAGCAAAAGGATTAGCATTCGGTGCAAACCTACCAATAATTCCAGTTCCTACATTCGAGGCATTAGCACTGCAAATTAGCAGTTCAATCCCAGATAAAACAAAATTTATTATTTGCAATAAAGTTAATAATGAAGAAGTATATTTTGGCAAATTTGTTATCAATGAAAATAAATATTCATTACTTGAAAAAATAAAAGTAATAGGATTAACAGAATTATCCATTAACCAGGATTCAATTAATCTGATATATGGTAATTGCAAAATGGAAGAAAGTTTAGGAGTAATTTCCAAACCAATCTCTGCACCGGATGCAGCCTTTGTTGCAAAATGGGCTTATATTTATGGGAAAGATTTATTAACTTTTAACTACGATTTTTTAGAACCAAATTATCTTAAAAACTTTATCATAAGGTAAAACTATGAAAAAGATGTTTACTTTAATATTGATGTTTTCCTCACTCTGTTGTTCGCAAATTGTGGGACCGAAGATATCTACTCATCAAATGCAATTTGATTTTGGTAAAATAAAAAATAATGAAAAAGTAACCCACGATTTTATTATTTACAATACTGGCGGAGACACGCTTGAAATTAAAGATGTTCGTGCTGGCTGCGGTTGTACTGCTGCTAAACCGGATAAGAATAAACTTATTCCAGGAGAATCCGCCAACATAAATGTTAAGTTTGATCCTTTTGGAAGGAAAGGACATCAACAAAAATATGTTTATATATCTTCTAATGATAAAGACACGCCAGAATTAAGATTAACTTTTACTGCCGATATAGAAGAAGAAATTCCAGGAGTGGTCAAATCAAGTGGAGCCAAATTGCAATTAGAATATGCGACTCATGATTTTGGAATTATTCAAGAAGGTAAGGTTGTTGAGTGGACGGTAAGTTTTAAAAATGTTGGTGATGCAATTTTAGAAATTAAGGATGTTAAAACTTCTTGCGGATGCACAGCAGCGGTTGTAAGCGGAAAATCAATTAAACCTGGTGAAAGCGGCAGCCTAAAAATTGAATTTGACTCTAACAATAAATCAGGTAAAATTAGTAAGACAGTTTCAATCGTGAGTAATGATGTAATCAATTCAAGTCAAACCGTTGTAATTACGGCTGATATACAAAAGAAAGTAGACTAATGGCTTGGTTCAGTAGATCAAAAGAAAAGATAGCTGCGGATAGTGTTAAAAAAGATCTGCCGGATGGCTTGTGGGAAAAGTGCCCAACCTGCGGAGAAATAATTCATAAAAAACAATTTGAAATAAATCTTTGGACGTGTTCTAAATGCGATCATCATTTTAGAATTGGCAGTGCGGGTTACATTTCTCTTCTTTTTGATACGAATAGTTTTAAGGAAGCTGATAAAAAAATGCGTTCTGCCGATCCTCTTCAATTTGAAGATACAAAAAAATATTCTGATAGAATTACAACCACCATAAAAAAAACGGGGTTGAATGATGCAGTGAAAACCGGCGTTGGTAAGATTGATGGAATTGAAGTTTCATTTGCGTGTATGGATTTTGGTTTTATTGGTGGTAGTATGGGTTCTGTAGTTGGAGAAAAAATTTCTCGGGCGATTGAAAGAGCTTACAAATATAAAATTCCAATGATAATTATTTCGCAAAGTGGCGGAGCAAGAATGATGGAAGGAGCTTATTCTTTAATGCAGATGGCTAAAACCAGCGCTCATCTTGCCAGACTCGCAGAAGAAAAAATTCCGTACATATCAGTTTTAACTGATCCTACAACCGGAGGTATTACTGCCAGCTATGCTATGCTTGGCGATGTTATAATTGCTGAACCAAAAGCGCTGATTGGATTTGCAGGTCCGCGCGTAATAAAACAAACAATCGGAAAAGATTTACCGGAGGGATTTCAAACCTCAGAATTTTTACTGGAAAATGGTTTTGTGGATTTTATTGTTCACCGGAAAGAAATGAAGAGTAAGATTACAACTATGCTTGAATTAATGAATTAGGGATATAGTTATAAGGCTATAAAGGTATAAGGTTATAAAGGTATAAGGCTATAAAGGTATAAGGTTATAAAGGTATAAGGTTATAAAGGTATAAGGTTATAAAGGTATAAGGTTATAAAGGTATAAGGTTATAAAGGTATAAGGTTATAAAGGTATAAGGTTATAAAGGTATAAAGTATATCGGTATAAATGTAAATAGGTATAAGGTGGAAAAATGGTAACTTCGCAGGAAGTTTATAACGATGTCGGGATTGGAAATATGATTATAAACGAACCTCACGACTTGTATAACGCGAATAAGGACTTTACTACATTAAGCGCTTGGATTAAATGCCGTGAAGTAAAATTATTTTTTTATAAAAAGATTTTAATTTGCTTACTGAAAGAAGAGAAGTTTAATTTAGATAATCAAATCAGAAAGGCTTCAGTTAGTATCACAGCTAATGTAGCTGAAGGTTATGGAAGATATCATTACCAGGAAGGAATTCAGTTTTATAGAATCGCAAGAGGTTCACTTTATGAACTTAAAGATCATTTAATAAGCTGTTTTGACTTTGGTTATGTTGATACTGACCTTAAGCTGGAAGGCGAAAAATTAATTGAAGATGCTAAAGTTACATTAAATGGATTTATTAATTTTATTAGGAATAGGATTAAAGAAGGCAAAGGTTGAAGTATATGAGAATATGGTATAAAGTGATAGGGTAGGATAAAAAGGTATTGGGAATAAAATATAAGGTACCTAATGTATTTTCATGTTGTTTGCCTATACCCCTATACCCCTATACCCCTATACCTTTATAACCTTATACCCCTATAACCTTAACGCACCAAGAGCAACAATGAAGATCATTAACACCATAAAAGAAATGCATTCCTTTTCTAAAAAAACGAAAAGAGAAGGGAAGACTTTAGCTCTGGTTCCAACAATGGGATTTCTGCACGAAGGACATTTATCCCTTGTAAGAAAGGCAAAGGAAATAGCGGATATAGTTGTTGTTTCTCTTTTCGTTAATCCAACACAGTTTGCTCCCAATGAGGATTTTACTAAATATCCTCGGGATGAGGAAAGAGATAAAAAGCTTTTAGAAGATTTAGATGTTGATGTACTTTTTATTCCATCTGAACAGGAAATTTATCCGAAAGAATTTCAAACCTACGTAGATGTTTGGGAAATTACTAAGAAGCAAGAAGGAGAATTCAGACCTGCACATTTTAAAGGTGTTACAACTGTGGTTTCAATTCTTTTTAATTGTGTTTATCCGGACTATGCTATCTTCGGACAAAAAGATGCACAACAAGTTGCTGTTGTCAAACAAATGGTAAGAGACTTAAAATTCGATATACAAATTGTTGTTTCTCCAATTGTTCGCGAATTTGATGGATTAGCGATGAGTTCCAGAAATGTATATTTATCTGTGGAAGAAAGAAAAGATGCTTTAGTTTTATATGAATCTCTTAAGTACGCTATAAGCAAGGTTAAAGAAGGTGAAAGGAATATTAGAGAAATAGTTAGTCAAATGATTAAAAAAATAAATTCAGTTAAAACATCCAATCTGGAATACATAAGAATTGTTTTATCATCCAATTTTTCCGAATCTGAAATTCTGATTGAGGGTAATGAATATTATGTTTTAATAGCTTGCAGGATTGGCGCAACAAGGTTGATAGATAATGTACTGGTGAATGTCTAACCTTTTGTATTTAAGTCAATCCTTTGGTAAATTTGCCAGCACTTTATTTAATGTATAAAATTTAAAAATATAATAAATATGAAAAAAAATATTTTAGTATTAGTTCTGCTTTTTATCCTTTCCAGCGGGATATTTGGGCAAACCGACAAGTCCGAAACGTCATCAACATTAATGCTTTCTTCCAGTACAATCAGTATAACAATTGGTGGAGCATTTCTGGTAAACGGGACATTTCCTGCACTGCCAACTGAAAGAGTTGATCAATTTGTAACAAGAATTTTTATGGAAGCTAAGAAAGATGCTTTAAAAAATAAAGATGAATATCAAAACACTGCTGAAGTTATAAAAAAAATTGATAACTACGCACGCCGTAATATTAAATTAAAAAGAGTAACTGGCGAAGAATTTTCGTTAGATTTAGAAAAGTTCAGGATTACTGGAGACTTTGTAAATAATCCATACTTAAAAAGTGATGATGTTTTAATTTTTCCTGATATAGATAATTCAAGAAATTATATATCAGTTTTTGGGGCTGTAAACAACCCAGTTACTTTTCAATTTGTGGATGGGGATAAACTTTCTGACGCAATTGCATTTTCCCGGGGAATTAACCCGGCTTATGAAAATGTTAATACAATTCAAATAATCCGGTTAAGTTACGACGGAAATAAAGAACACACTTTTGTTTACAAATTGTCAGAAAATCCATCATTGCAGCGTGGCGATAGAATATTTGTTCTTGCAGATGAAACACAAAAGAAAGATTTTAGAATTTATATTGCCGGTGAAGTAAACAGACCGGGTTTTATTCCAATCACAAAAAATAATACCCAACTTATAGACGTAATAAAAAAAGCAGGTGGAATAAAAGAAACTGCTGATTTAAATAGAGCAGAATTAATCCGGGGTGCAAATGTGTTTAAGTCGATTCTCTTTACGCAGGAATTTGAAGCACTGCTAATGCAGAGAATGTCCAACATAACTTCTGAAGACTCACTTTCATTTAGTGTGGATAACAAATTGAGATTTTCCAGAGGAAACGGAACAATTGATTTTAATAAATTAAGTGATACATCATCAACAGAAAGCAAATTTATTCTTAGAGATGGAGATTATGTATTTATTCCAGAAAAAATAAATTTAGTTTATGTCTTCGGACAAGTAAACGTTCCTGGATATGTTCAGTATGTCCAAGGTGAGGATTATCAGTATTATATTAACAAGGCTGGTGGAATTGGTCAAACTGCCAAAGGGGATGTATATCTGATTAAAGGAAAAACAAGAAGTTGGATCCAGGTAAATGAGGATAATAAAAGTTCAGTTGAAGCCGGGGATTATCTATGGTTACCAAAAGAAAATCCAAGAACTTTTCAATGGTACCTTGATCGTGTGTTAACAGTATCCAGCGTAGTTGGTACTCTTGCAACAATTTTATTGCTAATTACACAATTGACAAAATAATAAAATTTTCATCCGACAATTTAATTTAGGGCAATAATGGAAAAAGAATTTGATAATAAAAAATCTGCTAAAATTTCGGACTATCTGTACATTCTTTTTAAATGGAAGAAATTTTTAATTATAAATATGTTCATAGTTATAATAGCTGCAACCATTTATGCATTTTTAATTCAACAGGAATATAAAGCAACCGCAGTAGTAATGATTCCCCAAGAAAGCTCAATGGGATTAGGTGGTTTGACAGGATTATTATCAAATAAATCAACAGCAAACATTGGATCAAAACTACTTGGAGTTTCTAGAACTGATGAAGATGTGCTATTAGGAATTTTAAATAGCCGTACTTCATTAACAAATGCTATAAAAAAATTTAATTTAATGAAATACTATGAGATAGATGACAAAAATATGGACAAAGCACTTAAAGCCTTTTCTGGTAATCTTTCGTTCGGTCCAAATGAATATAGTATGATTGAAATTAGTGTTACTAATAAAAGTCCTGAGCTAAGTGCTGCAATTGCAAATTATTTTACAGATATCCTTGATAGTATTAATATTTTCATTAATATAGAGCAAGCTAAAAATAACCGGAAATTTGTAGAACAAAGATATTTTAAAAATCTAATTGATATAAGAAATGCAGAAGATTCAATGTATCGTTTTCAAAAAAAGTATGGAATATTTGCTGTACCAGAGCAATTGGAAGTTGCTGTTAAAGCAGCTGGTGAAATTGAAGCCCAGCTTACTTCAAAGGAAATGGAACAGTATTTTATGAAACAATTGTATGGTGAAAAATCCCCGCAAAGTTTAGGGATGCAAACACAAATTGATATGCTAAAAACCAAAGTTTTGGAATTAAAGAATGGCGATAAATTATCTTCAGTATCAAATGTTTTATTTCCCTTTAAAGGAATACCAAACATAACAATGCAATATCTTAGGCATTTTAGGGAAGTAGAAATACAAAGTAAAATTTTAGAAGTCATTCTTCCATTATATGAACAAGCTAAAGTTGAAGAACAGAAAAGTGTTCCTACCATTATTCGACTTGATAAAGCTGTTCCACCTCAATTGAAAGACTCACCGAAAAAGGGATTTATTATAATTTCAATTTCTTTTTTAGGATTATTCTTTTTTGCTTTAGTTGTATTTAAAGGAGAATCGTCAATTACCCGGAAAGAGTTTAGGAATCCTCTTCAGGAAAAAGAAACAAAAATATATCTACGACTTGTAAAAATTTACAGGTTAAAGATTTAATCTATTAAATGACTATTATATTTCTTACAACAATTTCATTTCTTACTATATTAATTAGTAAAATTATTTTTCAAAAGTGGTTCAACCACATCGCACTTTATACAGGTGCCTGGTATTTAATGTTATTGTTATATGAATTGCGAATGATGAGATATATTGATTTGAGTGCGACGACTTGGATCGCAATAATTGGAGCTTTTTTATCATTTATTTTTGGCTCTGTTATGGTTGTTGCAGCGCGGAACGTCTTTATAAAGGATGATAATGTTTTTCAGGAGACTAAAGATTTAGGAATATTTGCAGATGATGGAAGAATAATAAGGATTGCTATTCTTATCTCTTCAATTATTGGTATTCTATCTGCTATCCAGCATTGGATGGTATTGATTAAGAAATTTGGAAGCATAGCATCTGCGATCATACAAGCAAATTTAGTGTATAGATTGAGAACATCGGGTGAGTTAGAAGGAGTGATTCCCTATGTATATATTATAGCTTATGTTGGTGTTTTTTTAAGTGGAATTTATATTGCTTATAAAAACAAAGTGACAATACTTTCTGCATTACCTTTTATTGCTGTTATAATGAAAGAAATTGGTAATGCTAGCAGAGCGGGAATGTTGATTTCAATTTTCCTTTTTGTTTCATCGTACTTTTTAACAAAACATTTAATTGTTGCTAATAAAAATGTTAAAATTAAAAAGAATAAAACTAGATTAGTTATTTCTGTTGCAGTTTTGATAAGCTTATTTATATTGGCAGCAGGATTAGTAAGAACTTCTAGAGGTGCTATAGAAAATTACTCTGCTGCGTCAAGATCTCTTAGTCAGTATAAAGGTGGATTTTTTATAACACCGTCATTGTATTTATATTTCAGTAGTCATGTTGGAGTACTTAGTCAATATTTGGAAAAGGATTTCTACTATACTGCTATGTTTGGAGAAACTACTTTTCAGCCAATATATAATTTTCTGTCTAAATTCGAAATTGTAAAACATCCTTTGTTCTATGAAAAAGGTTACTTTATGCCGATGTGGAGTAATACAGCTACATATATTAGACCTCTACATGCAGATTTTGGTATAGTGGGGATTTATATAGTGCCCTTTATATTAGGATTTTCAGCTTCATTTTATTGGTTTAAATTTTTTGAGAAAAGAAAAACCATTTACCTTGTAATTTTATCTTACCTCTATGTAGTTATAATGTTTTCATTCCTTACTATGATTACAAGATCTGCAACCTGGTTAGTTAGTTTTGTACTACTTCTTTTAGTTATACCATTTATGGAAAAACGGGCTATCGCTAGTTCCAAAATGAATCTTCAAAAGAATATCTAATTATCTACCTGTTGATTTAGTTAATGTTGATTATGGAAATGATTTATTGAAAAAGTTTGTTAAAAATTGGTCGATACTTACCTTATCTAATTTTCTTTACCAGGGATTTCTATTCTTCTCATTTGTACGAATTGCCAGAGGACTAAAACCAGAACTTTATGGCAAATTTACAATAATTATTACCGCGGTTGCTATTGCTCAGGTTTTTACTTCTCTTGGATTACAAAAAATTGTTATCCGTGAGATTGCGAGAGAAAATTCTATAATTTCATACATTGCAAAAATTTCAATTAAACCGATACTAATTGCAACTTGTATTAGCGCTGTCATTCTTTCCATCTACTTATTCCAATTTGAAAAAATCAATGATTTAATATTACTTTCACTCAGTTTAGTTTTACTTCTTGCCTTAACAATCTGGAACTATGCTGAACCTATTGCATTTGGAATTCAGCAGATGAATATTTCTGCATATCTGAATGTAATCAGTTCTCTCGTATTTGTAATAGTGTTATTTATTATACCCACCAACTCTTATACTATAATTATTGTTACCATTGTTTATGTTTTAATTTTTTTTCTGAGAGCACTTATTTATTTATTTGTTGAATGGAAGAAAAACTATTTTTCAGTAAAGAATCAATCAGTGGAAGTAATTGACTTGAAAACTTTGCTTAACCAAAGTCTTCCCTACTGGGGAACGAATCTATTAGCTATTCCAACACTTCAACTGCCAATTTTATTTCTCGGGCAATTCTCAGGACAACAGGAAGTTGGCTACTATGGAATTTGTACCAAACTATCTATGCCCCTTACCTTAATTGCTAATAATCTTTTAATTGCTGTCTATCCTGTCTTAGCAAAATATTATGTAGAGAACAAATCTACTTTCTTAGACAGAACAAAAAAAATATTCATTTTTCTTACTGTAACTGGTATAATTTTTACACTTGCTTTAGGTTTATTCAGTAAGGAGATTGTTGCGATATTTTTAGGAAAGCAATATGAATTGGCGCGCCCAGCTTTCTCTATTCAAGTTTGGGTAACATTAAATTTAATTCTTCATTCTTTCATTGCCACTATTTTTCTCGCGACTGATAAAGAAAAAATTTTAGTGAAACTTTCAGTTTTTAATTCTGTTGTTATTGGGTTAGCAGGTTATATAGGTTCTTATTATGGAGCAGTTGGACTTTCAATTGGTGCCTGGTTTGGATTATTAGTTGGATTTAGTTTCCATTGGTATTTTGTAATTAAAAAAGTCGGATTAAAATTAAAATTATCTCTTAGTGCTTTATTAATGATTTATTTTATTGGGTTCAGCTTGGTTTCATTCTTTTTTGTTGATGAAATTATTTTGATAAGAATTATTTTATTTGTTATTCTATCTTCGATGTCTTTTCTTTCATTAAAGAGCTATTTTAATAGTGACCTGAAAAATTTATTACTTACTTTAAGGTATTATGGCAGATAGATATTATAATTATTCGCGCAGTGAAATGTTGGAGTTTATTCCCAAGGAATGCAAACGAATTTTGGAAATAGGATGCGGAGCCGGCAATTTTGGCAGACAGTTAATTGAACAACGACAAGCAGAAGTTTGGGGAGTTGAGCCGATTACTGAAGCGGCTAATGCAGCAGCAAAAGTTCTAAACAAAGTTTTGAATAATTTTTATGAAGAGGATATAAATCTTCCTGAACATTATTTCGATTGTATTGTTTTTAACGATGTACTTGAACATATGGTTAATCCTTGGAATGTTCTAAAATTTTCTAAAAAATTTCTTCGTCAGGATTCTCCCTCTTTCATCGTTACTTCAATTCCAAATTTTAGATACATACGCAATATGTACGAAATTGTTATTCAAAAAGATTTTGAATACAAAGGTGAATTAACTCTGGACCGCACCCACCTTCGTTTTTTTACCTACAAAAGTATTCTACGTTTATTTGATGAAGCAGGAATGAAAATAATAAAGATACAGGGTATAAGTCCTTCTATACATCCCATTTTCAGGATTGTTAATTGCATACTTTTTAATAAACTTAAAGATATGAAGTTCCTGCAATATGCGGTTATAGCAAAGTTTTAAACAATAATAATTTTAGAATTTATTTGGGGTAAAAATGAAAAATATTCTTTTTTCGACCATTTGCTTAGTTCTCTTTTATCATTCTTCTTTTACTCAGCAAAATTTTTGGGAACAAACTAATGGACCTAGTGGTGCCGCGATTTATGCATTAGCGGTAAATCAACAAGGACATATATTCGCTTCAGAATCTCATGGGGGTATATTCCGTTCCACTGATAGCGGGCAAAATTGGATAAAAATAAAACAGTTAGAACCAGAGACATACGCAAGAATGATATGTATCAATCAGCAAGGTTATGTTTTTATAGTTCTTGTAACTAATTGGGCATGGCAAGGTCCAGGTATATATCGTTCAACCGATAATGGTTCAAGCTGGTCAAATATAAATAATGGAATAAATAACGGATTAGCAAATTTTGGTTGTATGATTGTTATAGATAAAAGCGGGAATATTTATGCTGGAACTACTGGAAATGGATTATTTCGTTCTTCTGACAATGGAGATAATTGGCTAAATATTGGAAAGCCATCCAGTACTATCAATAATATCGCATTAAACTCAAAAGGAGATATTTTTATTATAGCAGATTGGGGTGGATTCTATCGTTCTACAGATGGCGGTAAAAATTGGACTCAAGTTTCAAGTGCAACAATAGGTGTTAGTCTGTGTTTTTGTATAGATAATAACGATGACATTTATTTTAGTGGTGCCAAGATGAATATATATCGTTCTAAAGATAATGGTGATAATTGGGAAGAAGTTTTTCATTATTCTTCTGATTCTGAAATTAATCAGTTATATGTAAGTCCAAATGGAAGTATTTTTGGTTTTGATGGAAATGGTTTAATGTTTCGTTCAATATATAATGGCAATAGCTGGACCAATATAGTCTATTATATAATTAAGGTTATGATTTCGTCAATTTGTTTTGATTCAAAGAATAATACATTTATTGGAACCAGAATAGGAATTTTTCGATCTTCTAATGGAGGAGATGATTGGAATTTGCAAAATAATGGTTTAGTTTTTTCAGATGTAACTGCACTATCCATTTCTAAAAATGGTAATATCATTGCCGGTGCTAGTGGATTTGGCGTATTTCGTTCACCCGATAATGGTAATTCCTGGATTTCAATTAATAAAGACCTGCCTAATGGAGTTTCTTATATATACTGCACTAAAAATGGGAATATTTTTTGTTTAGCTCGTGAATCTGGGATATATCGTTCTACAAATAATGGTGAAAATTGGATTCAAATAAATAAAGGGCTAAAGGAATTATATGTTACAAGTTTTTGTGAAGGTAAAGAGGGATTAGTTTTTGTTGGAAGTGATCTCGGCGGAGTATACCGGTCTACAGATAATGGAAATAGCTGGATACAAATCAATAATGGATTGACTAACATAACTGTGAAGGCACTTTCAGGCAATCAAAGTGGAAATATTTTTGCAGGTACATTGGGGGGTGGAATGTATCGATCATCTGATAATGGTAATACTTGGGTTCAGATTAATACTGGTATTGATAATCCTTATGTAGAAAAAATTGCTATTAATCAAAAAGGGATTATCTTTATCGGTACATACATTCATACAAAGTATATAGATGTAAGAAAAATGTATCGTTCTTCGGATAATGGAGACAGTTGGAAAACATTAAATACTGGATCAGAGTATAATAGGGTTGAGGCTTTAGCAATATCTCCAAAAGATAATATTTATGCATATTTCTTGTCTATTAATAGTAGTGTCTTTTATTCATTTGATAATGGGGATAACTGGTATCCATTCAATAATGGTTTACCGAAATATGGAATTACTTCTTTAGTTTCAAATTCTGAAGGCTGTATCTTTGCCGGAACTAATGGTTATGGTGTATTTAGAACTATTGATACTTCAAGTATAGACACAACTGAATTCCCCCTGAAAGTTGGGAATAAATGGTTTTATAAATATTCTGAAAGTAAAGAACCTTATATTTTATTTGCTACTTTAGGTAGAATTAGAGAAGCTACTGAGATTAATAACGATGGGGATTTGGTTATGAAGGTTTTAACTTTTTATGACGATAGTACCACAATTGGGAAAGAAATTTGGAGATATATTAATGGTAAATTAATATTAAATCCTGATTCACCTAATAAAGAAATTCTCTACAATTCTGCATTCTTAAAAGATACAATTATTATTCCTTACTCTGGAAATCGAACTGAATATAGAGTTTTTAATGAAGCTATATTTGGGAAAATGCGAAAGTGTCAAGAATTTTATTTTAATGGAAATGATGGACATAGTGAACCAAGTTGGAAAAGTATTAAAGCAGCTGTTGGTATTGGTATGTATTTCTTTAATTCAAAAATAAAATATGATCCGATATTATTTGAAGAAACATTAATAGGTGCAAATATAAATGGTGTATTTTATGGCGATTCACTTAGCATTCCAAAAGATTCAATCATAATAATTCCACTAGATTTTCATTTGTGCCAAAATTATCCTAATCCTTTCAATCCAACAACTAAAATAAAATATTCAATTCCTCAAAATTATTTTATTACAATCAAAGTTTATGATTTAATTGGCAACCTTATTAAGACTTTGGTTAACCAGGAAAAACCTGCTGGAAATTATGAAGTTGAATTTAATGGAGCAGATTTATCAAGCGGAGTTTATTTTTACACAATACAAGCCGGCAGTTTTAGAGATACAAAGAAATTAATTTTAATGAAATAGAAGTAAATTAAAATTGGGGAAAACGATGAAGAATGCATTAGCTTTTTTCCTTTTATATTTTTTCATAATAGTCAATCAAAACTTTGCTCAATGTCCTGTTTCCTTTTCAAAATGGATTGATATTGATAATGCAGTTGTAAACAAAAAAATAATTATTGGTGATTACAACGGTGATAGAATTAGTGATTTTTGTTTTTACGACGATAATTCCTGGAAAATAATATTCTCAGGTGGGAAAAACCTCGATAACAGAAATATTTTTTCAGGAAGCAGCGGACTAAATGATACGAGTAATATTTATACTGGAGATTTTAATGGTGACGGTGTTGATGATAAAGTTACTAGTTACGACTTAATTGGTAAAAAAGGCTGGGCAGTTTCTTTCTGCAGCAGAATTACCTCCGATTCAATTTACAAATTCTTTGATGAAAAATTCTTCACCAACATTGTTGGGAATTCCAATTATGAATTAAATTGTCCGGGGGACATTAATGGCGATGGAATAGCTGATATTGTTTTTTTAGACAGCAACAAAGTTGATGTTTTACTTTCCACCTACGCATTACCTACTTTGGATTACAAGGAAGGATTTAAACATCAGACATGGTTAAATAATATTGATAGCGGAATTGTAAAAATAATAGCGGGTAATTTTTTAACCAAAGACGAGAACGGCTGGGATAAAGGTTATGAGGATTTAATTATTATAATAAAACTCAGCGCAGGTTATAAATTAAATTTATACAAATCCAATGGCACCTCCTTTAAGTTTGAAAAAGATTATGAAATAAAAGACAGCAACTTTGATCCAAAGAAAATTTTAACCGGGGATTTTAATGGTGACGGTTCAACGGATATCATTTACTACTTCAGCACACAAAATGGACAAACCGAATGCGATCTGATTCTTTCTGATGGTTATGGTTTAAATATCAATAAAAATTGTTTTGGAAAAATAGATTTACACATACAAAAAATATGGGCAGGGGATTTTGATGGTGACGGAATTACTGATCTTTTGTATTTGAACAACGGCATCTGGGTAGGACTTTCGCCAGTGCCTAAAGATGAAGATCACCTTGTTGGTGCTGGAATTTATTTAGCCTATAGAAATGATAAGTGGGGAACAAACAGCTGGGAAAAAAGGGATCCCGATAAAACTCCAGTTGTTGGCTGGGGGGATAAAGATACAGCGGTAGGAATTTATTCTTCAAATGATGTAAATATTTTACGTAAACAACTTAGAGCATTAAAAAAAGCAGGGATTGATTTCATAATCTCCAACAACTCTGATGGATTATTTAAATTAAATCCTGTTTTCGGAAACTGGCAATCCTTTCAAAGTAAAAATGGGTGGCCTGGAGATTATGCTTGTCAATCCGCTCTGGATTCATTATTTAAAGCCGCGAAGCTTGAAAAGATGAAAGTTGCAATTATGCTGGGATTTGAATTTTGGGGACCTTATAGTATTCCCGAAAGTTGGGGTAAATGGGATGGCTGGGAAAATCAGTATTTGCGAATAAAAAATTCTGTTGATGCAGTAAAAAAATATGTAGAAAAATATCCTGATACCTATTTTAAATATCGTGGTAAACCTTTACTGTTAGCTTACCTTGATCAGGGATTTTATTATCCTCCAGGTTTTTATGAAGGTAAGATAATTCCACGCTGGTATATTCCGGAATTTACAGTCCGTTATAATGTTGGGTTTGCTTCTACTTACAGCGTTTTAGCAGATCTGCCGGAGAAAAATGGAGTTGATCCGCCATTTGCTTTTTACGAGGGAATTGATAAACAAAAGTTTTGGGGATGGGGAATGGGCTCTTATGATAAATACGACCCTTCACATCTACGTCTACTACCCTGGAATGCTGAATGTATGTCAATTTTTCCTGGAAATAATATATGGTGGTATAAAACTCCGCAGGAAGATGTAAAGCGGCAGGGAGGCGAATTCTACTTAAAGTCCTGGGAACAGGTAATTGAAGAAAATCCTAAAATGGTAATTTTACCGGAAATAAATAATTGGAATGAAGAGTATGGAATAGAGGGTTGCATCGGAAAATATGGCTGGACGGATAGGCATGGTAATAAGAATTATGACTGGTATTTAAAAATAACAAAGAAATATTCATACATCTACAAGAACAAACTATTACCGGAAAATGAAATTACCTGGGTTAGAGAAGCTGGAAGTAAATTGCTTTATCAATATATTGGTGATGGTAAAAGAATATTGAATAATAAAAAGCAAATTGACATTTTATGGGAAACGCCTGACGACCAGATTTTAAAACCTAAAGGTTATCCTGTAAATGAACCTGATATATTACTTCCTTTTGGTTGGTTGGAAGCTAAAAAATATTTAATGAAATAAAACAAAAACCATAAAGAAAATTAAAATGAAAAACACATCTACAGAGTGTACTTATGAAAAGAATATTTTTATTGATCACTTTATTAAACTGTTATAGTATTACAAACGCACAATGGTTTTGGCAAAATCCATTACCACAAGGTAATACACTTAACAATGTAAAATTTATTTCTTCAACAGTTGGCTGGGCTGTTGGTTTCCGTGGCATAATACTTAGAACAACAAACGGAGGTACAACCTGGATTTTACAACCAAGTAGAACAATGAACGATTTATATGGTGTATCATTTATCGATGTAAATAATGGGACGGCTGTTGGTGAGGGTGGTATAGTTCTCAGGACTACAAATGGCGGAATAACTTGGACTCCACAATCAAGCGGAATAACAACCGGTTTAACAAGTGTCTCCTTTATCGATATAAGTAATGGGGCAGCTGTTGGTGATAACGGCACAATCCTAAGAACCACAAATGGGGGAAATACCTGGACTTCACAATCGAGCGGAACAATAGCCAGGTTAACAGGTGTCTCCTTTACTGATACAAGTGATGGGACGGCTGTTGGAGATAACGGCACAATCCTAAGAACCACAAATGGGGGAACGACCTGGACTTCACAATCAAGCGGAATGACAGAATATGAATATTTCGGTGTCTCCTTTATCGATGCTAATAACTGGACGGCTGTTGGTGGTGGTTGGACTGGCACAAAATACGAGGGAATTATTATCAGAACTACAAATGGTGGAACAACCTGGCGGGTACAAGCAACCGGAACAACAAACTATTTGAAGTGTGTCGTTTTTATCGATGCAAATATTGGAATGGCTGTTGGAGATAACGGCACAATCATAAGAACCACAAATGGGGGAACGACCTGGACTGAACAATCAAGCGGAACAACAAACTGGTTATACGGTGTCTCCTTTACCGATACGAATAATGGAACGGCTGTTGGTGTTGCCGGTACAATCCTCAGAACTACAAATGGAGGAGCTACCTGGACTGAACAATCAAGCGGAACAACAATGGATTTGAACGGTATCTCCTTTACCGATGCAAATAATGGGACGGCTGTTGGTAGAAATGGCACAATCCTAAGAACCACAAACGGTGGAGTAACTTGGACTGAACAATCAAGCGGAACAACAATGGATTTGTACGATGTCTCCTTTACCGATGCAAATAACGGGACTGCCGTTGGTTTTAATGGTACAATTTTAAGAACTACAAACAGCGGAACAACCTGGACTTCACAAACAAGTGGAACAACAGAATCATTATCAGGTGTTTTCTTTATCGATGTAAATATTGGGACGGCAGTTGGTGATTTTGGCATAATCCTTAAAACAACAAATGGTGGAATAACCTGGACTTCACAATTAAGTGATAAAATATATTTATTAAATGGTGTCTTCTTTACCGATGCAAATAATGGGACGGCAGTTGGTTGCCTACAAATCCTTAGAACTACGGACGGCGGAACAACCTGGACTGAACAATCGAGTGGAACATCTGACTATTTGACTAGTGTCTCATTTACCGATGCCAATAATGGGACGGTTGTTGGTTTGGGCGGCATAATCCTCAGAACCACAAATGGAGGAGTAATCTGGAATTTACAATCAAAAAATCCCGGCTTATTTGATGTTTCCTTTACCGATTCAAATAACGGAACCGCTGTTGGTATGAATGGTACAATTCTCAGAACCACAAACGGAGGCGTTACTTTTATAGGAGAAGAAAATGGCAGAACTAAACCACAAGAGTTTATTCTTGCACAGAACTATCCCAATCCGTTTAATCCGAGTACAAAAATAAAGTACACAGTAGCCCCATCTAATCTCCCCCAAGGGGAGGCTTTAGTTACACTAAAAGTATTTGACTTACTAGGGAACGAAGTAGCAACTCTTGTTAACGAAGAAAAAACAGTAGGAAATTATGAAGTGGAATTTGCTGGTAATAATCTTGCAAGCGGAATTTATTGTCCCTTACTGGGATTGGCGGGCAAAAACCCTCGCCTTTAGGCGAAGACTTTAGTAAATTCGCTCAATGGAAAATTACAGAAAGTCATCACATACAGTATACGATATAAAATATCATCTAGTTTGGATAACCAA